>NZ_JBBMMD010000037.1:0-895 GCF_037844525.1 Tepidibacter sp. Z1-5
AGTAACTGCCGTTACTCCAGTTGCAGGTGGATCTGTTAAGATACACATAGGAGAAGGAAGAAATATAGATTTAGAAATACCTTTAAATGTAGCTGCTTCTATGGGATTTGTACCAGCTGCTGCTCAAACTGCTGAATTAGTTGCTGCACCAGTTGCTGAAGTTAAAGAAGCTAAAGCTATTAGATCATTAACTAGAAAGCACTTTAAAATAGAAAAAGTTGAGCTTGCTGATGAAACTAAAATAGAAGGAACTACTCTTTATATAAGAAAAGATATTTGCCCTCAAGCAATAGCAAGTCAAGAATTAGTAGTAGATATGAAGTTAGAAATAATAACTCCTGATAAGTATAACACTTACAGTGAAACTATAATGGATGTTCAACCTATAGCTACTAAAGAAGAGGGAGAACTAGGATCAGGTAGCACTAGAATAGTAGATGGTGTTATAGTTATGGTAACANCATCATGTGGGGAAGACCAGGAGCTCCAGATAAAGGAGACATATTCATAAAAACTCAAGTTACAGTTAAGGCTGGAATGAATATGGAAAGACCAGGACCTCTTGCAGCTCATATGGCTACAGATGTTATAACTCAAGAAATAAGAGAAGCTTTAAAGAACGCTGATGAGTCTTTAGTTGTTGAAACTGAAGAATTAACTCAATACAGAAGACCTGGAAAGAAAAAAGTAGTTATAGTTAAAGAGATAATGGGACAAGGTGCAATGCACGATAACTTAATATTACCAGTTGAGCCTGTTGGAACATTAGGAGCTAAGCCTAACGTTGACCTTGGAAACGTTCCAGTTATGTTATCTCCACTTGAAGTATTAGATGGAGGAATCCATGCATTAACTTGTATAGGACCTGCTTCTAAAGAAAACTCAAGACATTATT